>NZ_JAGHQV010000300.1:0-867 GCF_017744175.1 Thalassotalea sp. G20_0
AATTCCAACAGCTCATGGTAACTGTCATCACAGGGATCCCTCACCAACTTGAAGGCCTGTTGCCATTTGCTTTTAATATCCCGCGAAACGGTCAATACTGCCGACCTGAGCACCTCTGCGTGCACCGGCATTGGCAGCAAATTCAATATGGCCCGGAACGTGTCATGGGACAGGTTATGGAATAAGGCAAATTCATCCAGGGATGCCTCATTCAGGGCCAGATCTTCACTATCAAGCTCATCATCAAAGCAGACCTGGACAGATCCGTTGCGCTTACAACAAACAACCAGAGGCAACGACTGTTTAATACCCAGTGCCTGTTCACACTGACGTTTTGTCCGCAGGATATCAGCAATGCTTCTTGATGGGGTACGCACAACATAAAAGCATTTGATGTCTGCTACGTCATAGTTGATGGTCACCAGTTCCGGGAAAGGTAAGGGACCTGAAGTACGGTGTTTCTGTTTCGGCAAACTGAACAACCCATCTTTCCCCAGATGTCCTGAGGTGAAGCACGGATCATAAACCCGCCAGAAGACTTGTTCAGCATCCTCCTGACATTTTTCCCAAAGTGATCTGAGATCCGGCAGCAGTTTTACCTCCAGTTCATCAGGATCTTCACCACGCAGCACGTCGTCAGTGTTAGCATCACGTTTGTAGGTATAAAGGCAATTTGGATTAATAATGCCCACTGTCATATCACCAAACTTGCATGGCAAATCACCAGTAGGCAACCCCGGCAAGACAAGGCTAAAAGGCCTTGGAGTACCCACACCCGCAAAGTAAGGGATCTCCCGGGACAATTTAATTTGCCGAATCGCCAGGTGCCCACTCTTTGCTGCCTGAAGCAGCTCTTGCAGTTTATAC
>NZ_JAGHQV010000301.1:0-866 GCF_017744175.1 Thalassotalea sp. G20_0
GATGGAGCAAATCAGTCCGATAATTCACGCTGATAACTTGAGTAATAAGTCTGTTTCAAACCCACCAGAAAAAATAACTGACAACAAAGCCTCTCGGTTGGAGCGCCGAAGGAAGTACCAAAGGGAGTACCACAGGGAGTACCAAAGGGAGCGTCGCAAAGATCCCGCTTTCGCAGAGCGCGAAAGGCAGTACCACAGGGAGTACCAAAGGGAGCGTCGCAAAGATCCCGCTTTCGCAGAGAGCGAAAGGAAACGCCAAAGGGAGTACCAAAGGGAGTACCTAAGGGAGCGTCGCAAAGATCCCGCTTTCGCAGAGCGCGAAAGGAAACGCCAAAGGGAGCGTCGCAAAGATCCTGCTTTCGCAGAGTACCAAAGGGAGTACCAAAGGGAGTACCATAGGGAGTACCAAAGGGAGCGTCGCAAAGATCCTGCTTTCGCAGAGTACCAAAGGGAGTACCAAAGGGAGCGTCGCAAAGATCCCGTCTTTGCAGAGGGGCAAAGAATCTATAGGAATACTTACAACAGAATCAAAAAACAAACCGCCAACAAGGAAGAAGCTTCAAAGCAAGCTAAGATCGCAAAAGAGCAGTATCTCCAGTCAATCCATTCAGCTGGAAACTCCGGTGAATTAACACTGACTTCTAATTCAGTTGAAACAAACCAGAGTTCCAGTAAAAATTCAGATGGCACTCTCCCTGCCAATTTTCAGTGTTCAAGCTGAAGGAATATTTACCGGAAAAAAACCGGGGTCGGCTCTTGATTCTTGATCTAATCGTCTCACACTTCCACTTCGAGAGTTTCACATCATCATGATTAATAGTCATATCAAATCCTTATGCTTTTTTTGATGTAAATAGTGAATGGGT
>NZ_JAGHQV010000302.1:0-861 GCF_017744175.1 Thalassotalea sp. G20_0
GAACAACCGATAGCCGTTATGCCGTTGATTTCACTTTGACTATTAGGGAGAAACCCACCGCCAATAGCAGCAAAGCTGTATTCACCCTCTGTACTGACATGGCTATTCAGGGCAACAAGCTCGCTCACCTTGCCACCAACAGTCGGATGCAGCCTGCCAACATGCCCTCCACCAATCGCAGCATCCCCGCCGATTCTTCCCGTCGTTTTGACATTACAGTTGACTACGGTGAGTTGTTTTATCTGGCCAGTGACCGCCCCACCACCTATAGCCGTTGGAGAAGAGCCCCCTTCGCTGGTAACATCACTGTCTCTAACGATCATGTGCTCGATGCGACCACCAACCAATCCTCCCCCGGCTCCGGTGAAGGTTTGCATCGCTGAAGAAGTGACTGAACAGTCAACAATCTCAATGTCTCTCAGAATGCTCCCTTTTTCCTGAAGCCCGGTGATCACCCCGATGCTGCTGTATTGCCCTAGAACTTTCCGTTTGCTGAATGAAACGTTGGCATGCTCAACCCGGACATCAGTGACCGCAGATCCTTCGGACATTTTACAGGCCAATACAGCAGAGTGCTGCTTTTTGGGTAGATCATCAATGTTGGTATTGGCAATAAGCAGATTGTTAACGTCGGCACCGGACCCGAGTTCACCAAACAAGCAGTCCTTCAGATCGCTTATGGTATGGCACCCACCGTCGAAATGACCCTTAAATGGCTTGGTTTCACTGCCAACCGGAACGCCGGTGTTATGGCTGAAGCTTTTTCTCTGTTGATAGTGGGCGTCCATGGGATAGTTATCGTTACTTCCGATTTTGCCCAGTGCTTTACTATCATCCACGGGTATTGGGTTGTTCCGGGAC
>NZ_JAGHQV010000303.1:0-858 GCF_017744175.1 Thalassotalea sp. G20_0
GGTACTCCAAAGCGCGCAAATATGCGGCAAGAAAGTTTCAGAAGACTCTTCTTTTCATCCGAGGCTAGCCATTGAATAAAGGCTTGCACTTTCGTCTTTTCCGGTAAGCCTTTGCCATGACACATGGCGGAAATATTGGTGACCAGTGCCCGGTCGAGCGGTTTGCCCTTAACGTCCTCGTCTTTGCCCTCCTGCCACCCCTCTTTCAAGCAGAGCAGCATCAGGAAGGCCTTCACGTCCTTATCTTTCGGTAAGCCTTTGCCATTACACATGGAGGAAATATTGGTGACCAGTGCCCGGTCAAGCGGTTTGCCCTTAACGTCCTCGTCTTTGCCCTCCTGCCAGCCCTGTTTCAAGCAGGGCAGCGTCAGGAAGGCCTTCACGTCCTTATCTTTCGGTAAGCCTTTGCCATTACACATGGAGGAAATATTGGTGACCAGTGCCCGGTCGAGCGGATTGCCCTTAACGTCCTCGTTTTTGCCCTCCTGCCAGCCCTCTTTCAAGCAGGGCAGGGTCAGAATGGCCTTCACGTCCTTATCTTTCGGTAAGCCTTTGCCATTACACATGGAGGAAATATTGGTGAGCAGTGCCCGGTCGAGCGGTTTGCCCTTAACGTCCTCGTCTTTACCCTCCTGCCAGCCCTCTTTCAAGCAGGGCAGGGTCAGAAAGGCCTTCACATCCTTATCTTTCGGTAAGCCTTTGCCATTACACATGGAGGAAATATTGGTGAGCAGTGCCCGGTCGAGCGGTTTGCCCTTAACGTCCTCGTCTTTGCCCTCCTGCCAGCCCTCTTTCAAGCAGGGCAGGGTCAGGAAGGCCTTCACGTCCTGATCTTTCGGTAAGCCTTTGCCATGACAC
>NZ_JAGHQV010000304.1:0-852 GCF_017744175.1 Thalassotalea sp. G20_0
CTCCTTTTTCCTGCTTATCTATGTCTGCAAAATCCCTGTTCTCTAAATTCAGCACCCTCACCGACCCTCGTGATCCCAAGAAAACAACACATATTCTGGCAGAGATTATGTTCATCGCTGTTTGCGCCATTCTATGTGGAGCCGATGACTGGAACGCTATTAGACTGTTCGCTACAACCAAAGAAAAATGGTTCCGAAAATATCTGACTTTACCCGGTGGAATCCCCGTTGCCATTACATTTAATCGAGTCTTTTCTGCTATTGATCCAGATGAGTTTCGCCAGATCTTTATCCAGTGGATACGGGATGTTCTTGCAGGCCTAGAACTTTCCGACAGCAGAATCGTCGCTATAGATGGAAAGACCATTAAAGGTTCAGCATGGAACAAGGGCAAAGATGCCATTCACATGGTCAATGCCTGGTGCACCGAAGCAGGACTGTCTCTGGGGCAATATAAGGTGGATGCCAAGTCTAATGAAATTACCGCCATTCCCGCGCTGCTCAAACTCCTTGAACTGGCTGGCAGCCTGGTCACCATTGATGCAATGGGTTGCCAGAAGAAAATTGCCACTGCAATTCTAAAAAAAGAAGCAGACTACTTGTTGGCTGTGAAAGGCAACCAGAAGAAACTCTATGGTGAACTGGCTCGAGCCTTTGAACAGCTTTGGCAAGACAATCCGGAAGACGCTCCCAGCCTTGAGTTTGCCGAACAGGAAGGTAAATCACATGGCCGCATGGAACATCGTAGATGCTGGGTTATCAACAATATTGCTGAAGCTTCCAACGCAGCTGGCTGGAAAGCCAAAACGATAGCTGCCGTCCAGTTGGACAGCCAGAAAAAAGCCAAAGGAA
>NZ_JAGHQV010000305.1:0-846 GCF_017744175.1 Thalassotalea sp. G20_0
TCTAAAAGTTCATCTTCTTCATCACTGCTGTCGCCTCCAATGTCCGTAGAATAACCTTGCTGTTTAAGACATTGGCGGAGTTTGTGCTCATTATCAGTCAGTTTTTCTCCTGAGGGTACTCCAAAGCCTGCAAATATGCGGCAAGAAAGTGTCAGAATACTCTTCTTTTCATCCGGGGGTAGCCATTGAATAAAGGCTTGCACTTTCGTCTTTTCCGGTAAGCCTTTGCCATTACACATGGAGGAAATATTGGTGACCAGTGCGCGGTCGAGCGGTTTGCCCTTAACGTCCTCGTCTTTGCCCTCCTGCCAGCCCTCTTTCAAGCAGGGCTGGGTCAGGAAGGCCTTCACGTCCTGATCTTTCGGTAAGCCTTTGCCATGACACATGGAGGAAATATTGGTGACCAGTGCGCGGTCGAGCAGTTTGCCCTTAACGTCCTCGTCTTTGCCCTCCTGCCAGCCCTCTTTCAAGCAGGGCAGGGTCAGGAAGGCCTTCACGTCCTTATCTTTCGGTAAGCCTTTAGAAGAACACATGGAGGAGATATTGGTGACCAGTGCCCGGTCGAGTGGCTTGCCCTTAACGTCCTCGTCTTTGCCCTCCTGCCAGCCCTCTTTCAAGAAGGGCAGCGCCAGGAAGACCTTCACGTCCTGATCTTTCGGTAAGCCTTTGCCATGACACATGGAGGAAATATTGGTGACCAGTTCCCGGTCGAGCGGTTTTTTGCCCTTAACGTCCTCGTCTTTGCCCTCCTGCCAGCCCTCTTTCAAGCAGGGCAGGGTCAGGAAGGCCTTCACGTCCTGATCTTTCGGTAAGCCTTTAGAGGAACACATAGAGGAAATATTGGTG
>NZ_JAGHQV010000306.1:0-845 GCF_017744175.1 Thalassotalea sp. G20_0
GATTTAAATTCTATGGGCTATAGCCGGGAACTGATGGAAAAGATCCATTACTACCTGGGCAAAACTGCATCCAAAATCATTGTTATCCAGCTGGAAGATGTGCTTGAACTGGATACACCGGTGAATGTTCCCGGAACCAGCAGCGAGTACCGTAACTGGAGCCGCAAACTGACCCGCAATATCAGCGAGATATTTGCCAGTGAGGAAAACCGGGTATTGTTCAAAAATCTTGGGCTGACCCGCAAGGCATGAAAATCCGTATGCATTTTGATAGTGTCAATAGTGTCTGTAATGATAGCCGGGTATGAACGGGAGCAATGGTAACGGTAGATTTCCCCACTGAAAGTATGGATGGCAGGATACTTCTGCAACCCAATAACTCCATGAGCTGGCGGCATAACCTGTTATTACTGGGGCTGCTCGCTACAGTATCACTTGTTATTGCCATCGGCTTTTATCTTGTCGGTGCCAAAGCCATCCTGCCCTTCTCCCTGCTGGAGGTTATCGCCTTGTCGGCAGGCATCTATTACTGTGCCTGGCAGCGCCAACGGAAAGAGCTGATCACGTTTCAGGAGCATCAGGTCACTATTCAGAAGGGTTTCTATAAACCACTGGTCACTCACCATTATCACCGCCTCTGGTGCCAACTGATCATTCGTGAGGCGAATCATCCATGGAAGCCCCCGTCCATTCACATCCGTTCCCACGGCAAGGAAATGGAGCTGGGGTCCTTTCTCAACAGGCAGGATAAGCTGGTCTTGGGGGATCACTTGAAAAGGCTGCTCCGTAACGCCTGCGTTTCTTGGTGAAGAGTGTCTTGGTAAGTTCAGAAAACAGCTATAAAG
>NZ_JAGHQV010000307.1:0-837 GCF_017744175.1 Thalassotalea sp. G20_0
GGCCAGGCTGGTGATCAGATCATTCTTGGCTCTTCCGATGCCGAAATGCTGGATGGTGGAGCCGGCGATGATCATCTTCATGGCAACGTTGGCAATGACTATCTGATGGGTGGTGATGGAAATGATACCTACCATTTCACAACAGGTGGTGGTGCTGACACGATTAATAACATGTCCAATTCAGCAGCGGATCAGGATGTACTGCAGCTGTTGGGCATTGAAGAAGAAAACCTCTGGTTTACCCGTTCCGGTGACCATCTGCTGATTGATGTTATCGGTTCTGATGATCAGATTACGGTACAGGACTGGTACAGTAGTGACGCCCAAAAGTTGGATGAAATTCGCACGGGCGATGCAGTGTTACTGGCCATCAAGGTGGAGAACTTGGTCAATGCCATGGCTGGGTTTGATGCACCGCCAACAGGAGAAGCTCAGCTACCACAGAACGTTCGCGATCAGGTTACTCCGGTGATTACTGCAAATTGGCAAACGACAGTGAGTTAAGGTTTACACTTAAAATTCACGATGAAATGAAGGCAGTACTGGGCAACTGGTACTGCCTTTTTGGTTTTGGGGTACGAGCAGGTTACAGCGGGTTAAACTTGCACGTACAAAATTTTTTCTGAATGGACACATTGCAGCACGGTGTGCCATCAGCAGTAGAGGTGATCACTTATGAACAGCAGGCCGGTCCATTTTGGACAGCGCCACTAGGAGGCTGACCGAGAATAGACTGCCCTACTGCGGTTGCGATAAATTGGTCTAAAAATTCCTGCTTCTTCGTCAAATAGCCCCGCTATTCTCCTCAGAATCAGAAATTTTTATCCTCAATTTCTC
>NZ_JAGHQV010000308.1:0-836 GCF_017744175.1 Thalassotalea sp. G20_0
CGTCAGTTTCGTCCTGATCTTCCAGGCGTATCCTATTGACCAGTAACTCTGTAGTATCTTTGTTGTAATAATCTTTATCGATGGCTAATCGCAGGGCATGACTGATATTTTCGGGCGAGAAATGCTTAACGTACTTCTTACATAATTTTTCCAGAAATTCCTCATGCTTGTATAAAATTGGGTAATGTAGCGGTGTTTTTCCACTCTTGTCAGTTTGGTTGATATTATCTTTAGAGAATAGTTCTTTCAGACATGATTTGAAGCCCTTCTCAGCAACATAATGCAGCGCTGTTTTCCCACTGTCGTCAGTTTGGTTCATATTCACTTCAGAGATTAGATGTTCCAGACATTTTTTATGGCCATTCTCAGCAGCATAATGCAGCGCTGTTTTCCCACTTTTGTCAGTTTGGTTCTTATTATCTATCCCACTGTTGTGAGTTTGGTTGTTATTAGCTTCAATAAGAGATATCACACAACTTAAGTGGCCCTTCTCAGCAACATAATGCAGCGCTGTTCTTCCACTGTTGTCAGTTTGGTTGATATTCTCTTTAAAGCTTAGAGAATACACTTCCGAAAAGTCACCCTTCTCAGCCGCACGGTGCAGCTTTGTTTTCCCAAGCTCATCAACGTCTTTGGCTTCCCCTGGGGACGGATATTCCTGCGGTAATACTATGCTGTCCTCCTCAGCAGCAGAATCAGCCAGAGCAGTTCTGTTTTCGCTGATAGCGGGTGACTCAATTGTTGACAGTTCCCGTGGTGCCGGGTCAGTATCCGGGCCTTCATTGAATGACTTTTTACGAGAGTCAACCGCAGTTTTACTATCAGTCGGGGCAGGA
>NZ_JAGHQV010000309.1:0-836 GCF_017744175.1 Thalassotalea sp. G20_0
CCCCGAATGGCAAGCGCTCAGGGATTACTGGCACAGTTCCGGTAAAGTGGACCGTTCATTACTGGAGCAGCACCAGAGTGCCTTCACACAGTTTTTCGGACAGTTGGCACAGGTAAATCAGAAGCAATCGACGCCATTGGTCATCGATACTCCGGCCACCAGAGAGTACATAAAAACCTGTTGGCAATTTCTGCAACTCAAGGAACCGGGAAGAGTTGCCATGGTGGTGGAAGGTACTGCCGGGTGGGGTAAGGATGCTCTGTTACTGTTGACCCTGACCACCTGGCAACAGCAAACCGGAAAAGGCTTTCAGCATCTCAATGGGACACCGGACCAGTTTAACCAGTTTGTGGAGGCCTTTAACCGTGCCTGGCGTCTGGGTGAGGTATTAGTGGTCAGTGAGCTCAATATCATTCCTTCCGGGCTATTGGAACAGTTTCTCAATGACCGCCTGCCGCTGCCTCACAAGGCCGGGTTCAAATTGATTGGTACCGTAAATCCGCCCACCTATCCCGGACGGACGGCATTCCCGCCGTCATTGACCAGTCGATTTACCGGCGTTCATATCCACCATGATACCCGGGATGACTACCGGCTCAGGCTGCAAGCCATGGGGGTATCTGAGGATCTGAGTCGGTGGCTGACCGATTGCGCCAGTGCCCTCAATGATCATTTCCGACAGCAACGCATTCCCCTTGAACTGACGCTGCCGCAACTGCTCCGGGCGGCTGATCGATTGGGCAAAATCGCCATGGACCAGTGGACTAAACATCTATTACTGGAGTGGTGGCCCTATCTGAAGGACTGTAAATACAACTTTAAGTGGCCTTATATTC